>CAVSBQ010000001.1:0-15346 GCA_963726265.1 Candidatus Aenigmatarchaeota archaeon | reverse complement strand
GGAAGGCTACGAGCTCTCGAAAGACGTTCTTCTTTCGCTGGAGAACTTCCAGGGAAAGTTCAGGCTGAAGGAGCAGCTGTTCGGCGCGGTGTCGAGCATACCGGCCAACCTGATGGAATTCGGGGCGATGGAAAGCAAGAGCCAGCAGGCGCAGAAGATACGCGTATGCATAGGCGAAGCCTACGAAGCCCAGTACTGGTTCGACCTGTGCCGAGATGTTGGCATTCTGGACGAACAGAAGCACAAGAACTACTCGAACAGGATAAAGGTGATCAGGATGAAGCTGTTCAACCTGCTGAGGGCGGTGAAGAGTGAGATGCAAAATTCATAAATACTCAGAATAATCGATAAGCATGGGCAAATGTCCGAAGTGTAAAAGTGGAATTAAAAACAGAGATTCGAATAGCTTGGCATTGCGCTGGCTTTTTGAAAAGGCATCCCCAGAATGCAATTTGTCGGAACTTGAATACTGTGATCTATGCGGGGCAAAAATAGAGGAAATCGTTGCGGATTTGATTTGATATACGTCGTTATTTGCCCTTGAATGATTTCCATTTCTGAAACATCTCCATCAGAAACTGCTGGAACTCGGCCATCTCATCCGGTTGTAATGCCTTCTTCTGTTCAAGCTGGCTTCCGCATTGCGAACAGAACTTTGCACACAAATCGTTCCGGTTTCCGCATCTATGGCAATTGATTTGATTTGTTGGACTTTCGATAGCTATGTGGTTGCCGTTATCCGATTTTATGCCGTTTATTTCCAGAATCTTCCTGTCGATGTCCGCTCCGCTCAGATGAGTGTAGACCTGAACGGTGCTGAGTTCCCTCCAGCCGCCGTAGACCATGAGTTCCTGGCTGGTGAGCTTCTTGGCAAGCTCGGTCGCCTTCGAATGCCTGAGTAGATGGGGATAGACGCGCTTCACGATTCCAGCCCGTTTGGCGGCTTCCTTGATTATGTTGTTCAGGGTTGCGCTACTGAGAGGCGTTTTCGCGTTCTTGTCCAATCGGTAGAATAGCGGCGCCTCCGGGTCGTCCCTGAACCTGTGATCCTGCATGTACTGGGAAAGGAGAGGGACCGGCTCGACAATTCGTATCCGGCGCATGCCGGTCTTTCCTTCCTCCGGGACCATTATGTAGGCGCCGTACTGGTCGAAGACGAGATGTTTTACTCTCAGATTCCTGACCTCGCCGGATCTCATGGCGGCATGATACGTCAGGGAAACGAGCGCCCTATCCCTGATGCTCCGGCATGCGGAGACGAGCCTTGACGCTTCCTCTTCGCTTAATATTTCTTCGGGAAGCTTCGTCTTGAGCCTGAGTTTCAGCTTGAAATCCCTCACCCTGATTTTCGGGTTTATCCATTCCGCGAAAATCCTGAACACGTTCCAGTAGGACTTCTTCGTGTCGTCCGAGAGATTGCTATCCCTGAGCCAGAAGAAGAACGTCTCGGCGTCTTTTTGGTCGAGTTTCGAAAGCGGCTTGCCGGGCTTTCTGGTGAGGTCCAGGACGATTTGTATGACCCTGACGTACTTGAGCCTTCTCCGGTCGCTCAAGCCCTTTCTTATCAGTTCGAAATCCAGAAAGCGCCTTATGGTTTCATGGTTGCCTTTGTCGGTGGAGCTAAGCAACCTTTCCTCGCATCTTCCATACTCCGCGAGGACGGAAGACAGTGGACTGAGTACAGTTGGGGCTTTAAAGCCCAGGTATGAAGCCCCAGGAGGGGATTGAACCCTCGACCTATCGCTTACGAGGCGATCGCTCTCTAGCGACCGAAGCAGATGAAATCTGCTTCCATCGAAATTACCACTGAGCTACTGAGGCAAACCAATTTGTTATATACCAAGTAATTATATTAATAAACTATTCTTATTTATTTTAACTACCGGGGTCATGGTGTAGCCTGGTTCAGCATCGGAGCTTTGGGAGCTTCAGACCTGAGTTCGAATCTCAGTGACCCCACTAATATTTAAAACGGAAACCGGGAGGTATTACTATGGAAGAATGCCTGTTTTGCAAGATAGCGATGGGAGAGATTCCCGCGCAGAAAGTCTATGAGGACAGCGAGCACATCGCCTTCCTCGACATCAACCCGAGGAATCCCGGTCATGCGCTCGTCATGCCGAAGAAGCATTACGAGACGATACTCGAGATGCCCGACCACGAGGTGGCCGAGATTTTCAAGGTCGTGAAGAAAATAGCCGTCGCCGTAAAAAGGGGCATGGGCGCGGACGGCATATCCATAAGCCAGAGCAACGAGCGCGCCGCAGGCCAGGTCATACCCCACGTCCACTTCCATGTCATACCGAGGTTCCTGTCCGAAGGGCCGCCCGGCCTCGAAAGCATGCTGCCGACCAAGAAGCTCACGAAGGAGATATTCGACGAGACGACGCGCAGGATAATGGCCAGCCTCGGGCACGGCGGAGACGATCATGTGGGGCACAAAGCCGCCGGCAAGAAGCAAGTTGAAGAAAAAAAAGAGGAAGAGGACGAGAACGAAGACCTTTTCAGGTTTTAAAAGACCAGCCGACGCATACGAAGTATGCGTCCTTCGAAGCCAGCGACCGACGGCTTGAATTTATGATGCAGGCCGTCATTCGGAGAGTTGCGCCGGTAGTCTAGCCTGGTAGGACACGGGCCTTCCAAGCCTGTAACCCGGGTTCAAATCCCGGCCGGCGCATTCTTTGTTTTAATTTAACCCATTTCAGCATTCTCTTCTTCAATCGCGATTTTCTGCCCGAGCCTTTTCGTGACGTTGATCCTGTATTTGTTGACTACGCCGTATTTGTCCGCCAGCAGGGCGTATTCGTTTCTCAATGCAACGGCTTCCGGCTCTTCAGAGCCTTTCAGACGTCCGAATATGCCCGGGTCGCGCACGGCGGCCCTGCCGATCATCACGCCTTTGACGCCCATGTCCCTCACTAGAGCGAGTTTTTCGGCCGAGTCGATGTTGCCGTTAGCTATGATGTCCTTGCCGGTGGCGACGCATTCCGGAAGGACGGAATAATCAGGCGGCGCGTCGTAATGCTCGGCACCGTGCCTTGCGTGGACAATGAAAAAATCGGCATCGACGCCTTTGATGACGTTGAGGTATACTTTTCTCTGCTTCTCGAAAAGGTTCATGCCGAGGCGCATCTTTACCGAGCACGGATACCCGTGGTTTTTCACCATCATCACCAGCCTGTTCAGCTTCGACAGCCGCTTCATCATCGCGCATCCTAGGCCCTGCCTCACGTACTGTGGGCTGGGGCAGCCGATATTGAAATTGATGCCGGCGAATCCTCCCGTCGGCTCGAACCGCCCAAGGAACGATTTCAGGTCATCTTCCCGCTGGGCCACCAGATGGACCTGTGTAGGGATGCCGTTAAGCAATTCTATTTTCCTTTCAGTGTTCCAGTTCCGCGCCGCTAGGCCGGAAAGCCTGGCCATCACCGTGAAAGTAAGGTCTGCGCCGTGCCGGAAGCACAGCTCCCTGAAGGCGTTGTCAGTGATGTCTTCCATGGGCGCCAGCATGAACAGGAGCTTCATCAGACGAGAATTGGATGATGGGCGTAATAAACGTTGAGCCGGCACATACCTTGTTTGAGGAGAAAAGCGCGCTCCGCACTTTCGACCCAGTTGTCGGTCGGCGCATGCATTTCGTTTACACGGCTCTTCCGACCGTCAGGCCCGTGTGCCTGACCGCGACGGTCATGAAGTCCCTCGCCACGAATGAGCTCGGGAATATCTTCTTCGCTTCCGCTTCGATCTCCCTCAGGTCCGTATACCTGCGCGAGAAATGGGTTAGTATGAGATTCTTGACTTCCGCCTTCTTCGCGAGAGCGGCCGCTTCCTTCGCGCCCGAGTGCATCATCTCCTCCTTCGTCTCGACGAAGGTCGCGTCGTGGATGAGGACGTCCGCTCCCTTCGAAAGCGCCACTATGTTCTCGCACGGCTCCGTGTCGCCCGAGTAGACGAGCTTTATGCCCGGCTTGCGGATTCCCACGTCATCGAGCGTTATCTTCTTCCCCTTGAACTCCACCTCGCCTTTCTCCTTAAGCTTGCCGACAAGCCTCCCCTCTTTGAGGCCGAACAGTTTTTCAGCCTTTTCGATGTCGACGTTCACCCTGTCCCTTTCGCGGAAGCAATAAGCTACGGACGGGATGGAATGCCTTGTCGGGATGGAGGTTATCTCGAACTGGTCGGTCTCGTAGACCTTCGTTTCCCTGTTGCCTTCGGAAGAGACGTCCTTCGGGATGACCTTGAACCCGCTTCCCCAGTAGTCGAGGTCGAGAATGTCGCCGATGAAGCGCTCGGCATCTGGACCATGAATATAAAGCGGGCGATTGCGACCCTCGAGGTTCATGGTATACAGAAGCCCGATGAGCCCGACCCAGTGGTCCGCATGCCAGTGGGTTATGAAGATATGGTCGAGCTTCATGAACGATATGCCGTTGGCTATTATCATCTGGCGCTGCGTGCCCTCGCCGCAGTCGAAGAGCATGTTGTGCGTGTCGTAGTGCAGGTAAATCGCGGAGTGGTTCCTGCTCTTCGTGGGCGGGCCGCTTCCCGTTCCGAGGAACGTGATGTCGAGCATAGAAAATAATTGTATGGATTATTTAAGAATCTGGGTTTTGAAAAACACGAAAAGTTCAAGGACAGAAAACAAACTAGCACAGCATCCTGCCCTTTTGCGACAGTGTTGGCGGCTCACACGGCGGCCCGCACGGGCCCGCTGCCCGGCGTCTCAAAGCTGAGACGGGACAGCAGGCCGTTTTGATTTTTACAAAAGCAACCTATCGGAACCGAAGAACTCCATTACCCTGCCGCCTATCAGGCCTGTTCTGAGAATCTCGTAATCCAGCCCATCATAACTATGCCTATAGAGATTTGCATCAGCTATCGCATTACGAGGCAGCTGTCCCACTTTCGCTTCTTTTGGCTCCTGAATTATTATATGAGAACCTCTTTTGCTTTCGCCAATCTTTTTAATAATATTGCCCGAGCCGCCATGGCCGCTGAGGACAACGAGGAGCATATCATTGGTATAGCCTGCTTCCAGTGCCTTTTCCACCTGGAAATCGAACATGTCTTCCGCATTAACCGGGACACCAAAATCATGAAAACGCAAAATGCCGTCATCACTCCTTTTTATCGCAACGGACGGGTTCCTTTCAGATGATGGAGGACGCGAATTGCCGTAAAAACCAGGACACAGGTAAAACCCCCTGCCAAGTCGCATGCCTTCCCTTGTCTTGCTCTTTTTCATGTCTACGCCAAGCGCCTGGAATTTCAGGGGCATGTAACTGCTTTCGGGCCTGTAGCGGTGTTCCACGAGATAGATAGCTCCTCCCCTACTACTTCTGCCCCCTTTAGCTATAGCCGCCGCGCCGAATTCTTTCATGGCGTCCGCGAAAGCCCAGTAGCCTCCGGACGAGCCCATGAACATGGCAAGCTTTGGCCTTTTGTAACTCATATACTATTAAATGGTAACAACAGTTTAAAAGCCTTTTCATCCGGCATAAACGCAGCCACGCAAAGGCTTCTTATTCGCTGCCCGCACTATTCGCGCAAACTTATTTAATGTTACGTTCCAAATTCATAGCATCTGGATGGGGGAGGTGGAACATGAGCATTAAAATCGGGGAGGAGATGAAGCCGGACCGCGCGCTCAAGAGCCTTTACTACACTTATCTTTTTGCGGCAGCACTTGTTTTCTTCGTCATCTGTTTCCTGCCAGTCATGCTCTTCGCCCCGTTGTTCGTGGTTTTCATGCTCGGACTCTTCCTCGGCATCCCCGCGCTAGTGGTTTTCGTTGCCTTGCTGATATGGATTCCGAAATACTACGACACCATACGCTACAGGCTTAATTCGAGCGAAATCGTGTGGAAGAGAGGCGTGTGGTTCAGGAAGACGGGCGTCGTGCCCTACAACAGGATAACCAACGTCGACATTGACCAGGGTCCGGTGTCCAGGGCGCTGGGCATCGCCTCCATCAAGATTCAGACAGCAGGCTATTCCTCGCCGAACGCCAGGACTTCTGAGATAAGGATAGACGGCATGAGGAGCTTCGAGGAGATACGCGACGCGATTATCGTATACGTCCGCGGCCAGAAGCCCGTCGCGGTCGAGACCTACCAAAAGGAAGAGCCGTCTGATATGCTGACCGAGCTGGTGAAGATAAGGAAACTGCTCGAAAAGCGGAGAACGGGGAAGCGCTGAGACGTCTTCTTAAATTATATTGCCATACCATCTACATGAAGCACCATGTAATCAGGTACACCATAGAAGAGCTTCTTTCAGATGATTTGCCAACTCTCTACAGGAAGGTTGACGGCGCGCATATGCATGGCGAAGAAGCCGAGCATGTCAAAGGTCACGTGAGAAATGCGCAGGGTATGGCAAAAAGCGGACGGCTGGATGGATACAACCGCATCCTGATAAGCTACAGCGGCATCACTGAGTTGAGCGGCACGCGGCGCTTAGGCGGCCTTAAAATCAAATGATACATTGTTTTTAAACCCGCTTTACAATTTCTCAAAATGATAAAAGCCGTTCTCTTCGACCTGGACAACACGCTCATAGACTTCATGCTGATGAAGCACAAGTCCTGCGAGGCGGCGATAGACGCGATGGTCAGCGCCGGCCTGAAGATGGGCAGGGGCAATGCCATGAAAATCCTTTTCGGGCTATACGGCGAGAAGGGCATCGAGTACAACCGCATCTTCCAGGACTTCCTCAACAGGACGCTGGGCAGGGTCGACTACAAGATTCTTGCAGAGGGGATAGTCGCATACAGGAAAGCGCAGGCCGCCTACGTCAAGCCGTATCCGGGCACGGTGAGGACGCTCATAAAACTGAAGGAAAGCGGGCTGAAGCTGGGCATCGTCTCCGACGCGCCTTCCGTGAACGCCTGGATACGCCTGGTCGAGATGAAGCTCGAGGATTTCTTCGACGTCGTCGTCACGTTCCAGGACACTGGAGAGAAGAAGCCGTCGAAGACCCCTTTCATGAAGGCAATAGAAAAACTCGGCGTGAAGCCGTCGAGCGCGCTGTTCGTCGGCGACTGGCCCGAGCGCGACATCCGCGGCGCGAAGGCGCTGGGGATGAAAACGGCGTTCGCGAAATACGGCAGCACAAAGCCGGTCAGGAAATCCGGCGCCGACTTCGTGCTGAGAAGTGTGGAAGACATACTTAAAATAGTGAAATCCGACAGGTAAAAGCGGGCCAACTTGTATTTAAAGGCACCGAAAGCAACGAATAAAAATCCTGAAGGCGTTAGTTCTCTCAGTTCATTGATGCAAAATCACTGGCATGAAGGCAGGCCTATATGAACCGAAGAGAATATGCGGCATTCAATCCTAAAATCACAGAGGATGACAGAGAATATGACGACACTCTCATGTATAGTGAAGATAAGATAAATGAGATATTGCGCTCAATGAAAGGACAAATTTTCAGGCGCCCAGACATTTTTCTTGACTGGCTTTTCAAAAAGATAGAAGAGGTAGGAGTTAAACCCATGTGGATAGATCACTCCATAAAGGTCGGCGAGCTGGCCGAGGAAGCCATGCAGGAACTGGCCGAATATGCCGGCTTCAAAAAAAGGAAATATCCTTCAGTCCGCACGGGCGGCATGCTGCATGATGTCGGCAAGATGCTGGCTTTCGTCGGAGAGGACAGGAACGGCAGGTCGCTTAACGGCGAGATTCCCATGACAAAAAAGGATTTGAAATACATGAGGCTGCATCCTCTGGCCGGCCGGGACATAATAAAGACTCTGGATCCCAAAGGCGAACTGGGCATCAACATAAAAGACGTGGAAGGATGCGTGCTGTATCATCACGAGAACTGGAACGGCTCGGGATATCCTTTCGGGCTGAAAGGAGAAGAAATACCAAGATGCTCCTGCCTTATCAGAGTTATTGACTTCATCGATTCCGCGGGCGACGAAAGCAGGTTGTGGCATCCCACTCTCAGCCACGATGAAATAAGAGACATGCTGAAGGCGGACGAGGGAGTAGTGTATGACCCAGTTTTCGCCGGCATTTTCTATGGTATGCTTGGAAAAAAACATGTCCGCGAGTACTTGGGACTGCACAACGGCAACGATGCAGTAAAGCTTACGCAATAAACTTCTTCTCTATGCTCTTGACGCCCGGGATGTAGGCGATTCTCTCGTCTATCTCGTGCAGTATGTTGTCGTAGAACTGGTGCGTCTTGGGCAGCTTCAGCATGAGCGATACGACGCCGCTCTTCGTGTCGAATTTCACGTCCTGGACTATGCCGACGGTCACGATGTCCTTGCCGAGGTTCGGGTCCATGACATGGCGCAGTCGCGAGCGCAACACGCTCTCGTTCAGTCCCTCGGGTTTCGCCAGCCCGTGCTTCTCTTCATAATTGCGTATCGCCGCTTTCAGCGCGTCTATCGCCAGGACGGAGCAGTGGATTTTCATCGGCGGAAGGCCGCCCAGCGCCTTCGTTACGTCCTTGAACTCGATTTTCTTCGCCTGGGCCAGCGTCTTGCCTTTGGCCATCTCGGTCATTATGCTGGTCGTGGCGATGTTCGCCGCGCAGCCGTAGGATTTGAATTTGATGTCCTTTATAACGAAGGTCTTGGGGTCTATCTTCAGGTAAAGGTTGACCATGTCGCCGCAGGCCAGAGAACCCTCGGTCACGCTCGCGTCCGCTTCCTTTATCTCGCCGACGTTCCTCGGCTTGGTGAAATATTCAATCACTTTCTTCGAATACATGACAACACCCCTATGAAACTTTTGTGCATAATTATATAACAGCGTTATATTTAAACCTTTATAATAAATAAAAAGAATTACTTTCAAATCCGATTTAAAAAACTATGGCGTGATTTCATGGAAGCTTACCTCGACAACGGCGCTACCACGCGACTCGACCCTCGCGTTTTGAAGGCGATGATGCCGTTTTTCTCGAAGGCGTATGGCAACGCTTCTTCGCTGCACAAGGCGGGGAGGGATGCGAAGAAGGCGATGGATTTTGCGAGAGAGGTGATAGCGCGAAAGCTCAATGCCGAGCCCTCAGAAATCATCTTCACTTCAGGCGGAACCGAATCCGATAACCTCGCGCTTCGCGGCGTCGCGCATGCTTATGTGCAGAAGGGGAAGCACATCATAACCACGAAAATCGAGCACCCTGCTGTCATAAACACGTGCAAAGCGCTGGCCGAAGAAGGGTTCGACGTCACGTTTCTTGACGTCGACGACGAGGGCTTCTTGAGTTTGTCCTCACTTGAGAAGGCCATGCGCAGGGACACGATTCTGGTTTCGGTCATCCACGGCAACAACGAGATAGGCACGGTCCAGGACGTCGCTAAGATTGGCGGGCTGTGCAAAAGTAAGGGCGTTCTGTTCCACACGGACGCCGTGCAGTCGTTCGCGAAAATCCCCATCGATGTGAAGCGCATGGGCATAGACCTCCTTTCAATTTCGGGCCACAAGCTCAACGGCCCGAAAGGGATTGGCGCCTTGTTCATACGCAAAGGCACCATGCTCAAGCCAACATATGCTGGCGGGCCGCACGAGCTCGGCATCAGGCCCGGCACTGAAAACATCCCTGGCATCGTCGGGCTCGCGAAGGCAGCGGAACTGATTGGACAGAAGGAGATAAAACGGATGGTCGTGCTAAGGGACAGGCTCATCAAAGGCCTGCTTTCGATATCGGACTCGCAGCTGAACGGTGCGAGAAGCGAACGGCTCTGCAACAACGTCAACGTCTCGTTCAGGGGCGTCGAAGGGGAAGCGCTGCTCATGTATCTGGACACGAAAGGCGTGCGCGTTTCGACGGGCTCCGCCTGCTCGAGCCGAGAAGAGGGACCGTCGCATGTCCTCCAGGCGATAGGCGTCGACCCGGAATGCGTCATGGGCTCGATAAGGCTGACGCTTTCGAAGTTCACGACGCAGAAGGAAATCGATTACGCCATAAAAGCGACGCAGGAGACCGTCGCTCATCTGAGAAAGGTAAGCGGGTTGAGGTAAGGGTTCAGGCAAAAATTCTTAAGGACGCCGGACTATTGTGATAATATGAAGAAGCCATTCATCTCTCTTTCAAGCGACTTTGGCGTAGGCACGCAGGGCATAGGCATAATGAAGGCCGTTATTTTCCAGATGTGCCCCGACGTCAAGATGATAGACCTATGGCACGGCATCCCGGACTTCGAGATAATGGAGGGCGCCTGGACCATGGAGAGCGTCGAACAGCTTCCCGTGGGCTGCCACATATGCGTGGTCGACCCCGGAGTGGGGACGGATCGCATGAGCATCATAATCAAGACCAAGCGCGGCGATTACCTGATCGGGCCCGACAACGGCCTCCTCATCCCCGCGACCAGGAGGCTCGGAGGCATCGAAAAGGTAGTCGAGATAACGAACGAGAAATACATGCGCACGCCGGTCTGCCCGGTGTTCCACGGCCGCGACGTGTTCGCGCCTGCGGCGGCCTGGCTTTCCAAGGGCATCCGCATAGAGGCGTTCGGCCCGGAAATCGACCCCCAGAAGCTTGTCAAGGGCCCTTACGAGGAGGCGGAGATCTCGGAAGGCATCGCCGCCGGAGAGGCGATACACATAAACAGCTTCGGCAGCGTTTCGGTAAACGCCGTCTACAAGGAGTTCGAGAAGTCCGGGATAAAATACCAGGACGACATAGTGATCGAGACCGGCGTCAACAGGATAAACACCAAGCTCCTCAGGACCTTCGGGGAGGTAATCAAAGGCGAAGTGATAGTTTTCCCGGACGATTACGGCAGGATAGAGATAGCCATAAACCAGGGACGCTTCGCCGACAAGTTCGGGGTCAAGCTCAAGGACAAGATAACGCTAAGGAAAGCCCTTTGAAAAAATTTTCAGAAGGTCAAATAAAGTATCCTACGATTGTCGATGGTCGTCTGGCCAATCTTTATATATGTGCTTGGCACGTTTACTTTCTATTAAGGCTCAGCATTTTGAGGTTTTCTGATGAACAGCATTACAGAAATCAGGATACACGGGAGAGGAGGCCAGGGAGCGGTGACGACGGCGGAGCTTATAGCGATAGCCGCGTTCAAGGACGGCAAGTTCAGCCAGGCCGTCCCGAACTTCGGACCCGAGAGGCGAGGATCGCCCGTCGAAGCGTATTGCAGGCTTTCTAAGGAGTTCATCACGCTGCGCACGCAGGTCTATGACCCCGACTACGTCATCGTCCTCGACGACTCGCTTGTGAGCGTATTGGATATAACGAAAGGCCTGACTAAACAGGGTATGGTCCTCATCAACTCGGAGGGGAAGAAAAAGTTCGGCTCGTTCCCGACATATACCGTCGACGCGAATAAAATAGCGATGGACGTGCTCGGCAAGCCGCTTGTCAACACGGTCATGCTCGGCGCTTTCGCCAAGGCTACGAAACTCGTTTCGTTGAAAAGCCTCGTCGAGGCGATAGGCGAGCGCTTCGAGGGAGCGATACGCGACAAGAACGTCGATGCGATAAGGCGCGCGTATGAGGAGACGAAGGTGTGATATCATATGGTTAACGAGAACAGCAACCACAACCATAACGGTTCAAACAGGGGCTGCGTAGGCTCGAGCGGGAAGAATTCGAAAATCAGGAAAACGTCAGGCTGGCGCACGTTCAAGCCCGTTTTCCTCGACGACAAATGCAAAGGCTGCGGCATCTGCGCGCAATACTGCCCGGAAGGCTGCATCGAGCTGGCCGAGTTCGCGGGGAGGAAGACGAAGACGGCGAGAGTGGATTATGATTACTGCAAGGGGTGCCTGCTCTGCATGGCGCTCTGCCCTTTCAAGGCGATAGACAAGAAGCTGGAGAAATAAAATCAGGGAGGAAAATTTGACATGACCAAGAAAGTCATAGAAGGAAGCCACGCAATCGCTGAAGCCGTCAAGCTCTGCGAACCAGGCGTCATCGCCGCGTATCCGATAACGCCGCAGACGCATATAATCGAACGCTTATCTGAGATGGTCGCGGACGACGAGCTTAAGGCGAAGTACGTCAACGTCGAGTCCGAACACTCCGCGATGTCCGTCTGCCTGGGCGCGCAGGCGACCGGCGTGCGCACGTTCACCGCCTCTTCGAGCCAGGGCCTCGCCCTGATGTATGAGATGCTTTACGTAGTCTCAGGCATGCGGCTTCCTGTTGTGATGGTCACCGCGAACCGCGCGCTTTCCGCGCCGCTGAACATATGGAACGACTGGTCCGACTCCTTCGGAGCGAGAGACTCGGGCTGGATTCAGCTCTACTGCGAGAGCGCGCAGGAAGCGTTCGACACAGTGATACAGGCCTACAAGATCGCGGAGAACGCGAAAGTTTCGCTGCCCGTCATGGTCTGCATAGACGGCTTCTTCCTTTCTCACGTTTACGAGCCGGTCGACATCGCCGACCCGAAGCTCGTTAAGAAATTCCTGCCCAGATACGCGGGCAGGGTTATCGATTTCAATGAGCCGCTCAGCCAGGGCATGTGGGCCGGGCCCGACCATTACCAGGAGTTCAAGATGGCGCAGCATGAAGCGATGCGCTGGGCGCGCGAGGCGATAAGGGAGACTAACGACGAGTTCAGGGACGTCTTCGGCCGGGGCTACGGCAACGGGCTCATCGAGACCTACAACATGGAAAATGCGAAATACGCGCTCGTCACCATGGGCTCGCTCGCAGGGACGGCGAAATACATCATCCGCGAGAACAAGATAAAGGACATGGGCCTCATACGCGTCAAGAGCTTCAGACCACTGCCAATGGCCGAGATAAAGAAGGCCATAAAGGGCATACATTCGATAGGCGTCCTTGAGAAGGACATCTCGCCTGGCATGGGCGGCGCCCTTTGCTACGAGATGCGCGGCCTGACAAGGAAGACGAACGTCAGCACGTTCATCGGCGGCCTCGGAGGGCGTGATGTAAAGATTGATGATTTCTTAAAGATATTCCGCGATATCAGGCAGGAAAGAAGGGGACTGATATGGGTGTAAAAAACGAAAAGAAAGGCGCGGCATCAGCCCCGTCAGGCTGCGAAACGTGCCTATTCTTCCAGGGCTCGACGAACTGCGCGGGCTGCCCCGAGACCATCGCAGTCCGCGCGATACTCGGCGTCGCTGGCAAGAACACGATAGTCGTTAATGCGACTTCCTGCCTGGAAATCGTAAGCTCGCAGTTCCCCAACACGTCATGGGGCGTTAATTATATTCACGGCGCTTTCGAGAACGCTGCGGCCATAGCGGCGGGCGTTTCGCTCGCCCTGGAGAAGCAGGGGCGGGTCGGGAATGTCATCGCCATCGCCGGCGACGGCGGCACGCTGGACATCGGGCTCCAGGCGCTTTCGGGCATGCTCGAGCGCGGCGAGAAGGTATGCTACATCTGCCTCGATAATGAGTCGTACGCTAATACTGGCGTGCAGCGTTCTAGTGCGACGCCTTTCGGTGCGTGGACCACCACCAGCCCTTCGGGAAGCGTGGTTCCCGGCAACGTGACGTGGAAGAAGCCGATAGTCGAAATAGTCGCGGCGCATCACATCCCGTATGTCGCGACCGCTTCGGTCGGCTACATCGACGACCTGAGGACGAAGGTCGCGAAGGCGCTGAAAAAGGAGAACCAGCCTTCCTTCATCCACGTGCTCAACCCGTGCCCGCTCGGCTGGAAGTTCGACGCGTGGAGGACCGTCGAAATCGGACGGCTCGCCGTCGAAACGGGCATGTGGATGCTCTACGAGATCGAGGACGGCAGGATGCGCATGACCAGGGACGTCGCCGAGCGCAAACCCATCGAGGAATATCTCAAAACGCAGGGGCGCTTCTCCCATTTATTTAAGCCGGAGAACAAACATATCATAAAGCAAATCCAGCAGCACGTCGACGGCGAATGGGAACGCCTGAAGAAGCGCTGCGAGGAATGATCGCGGCAAATCTGGTAATATGATGATGATTTCAGCGCGGAGGTGTGTCATATGCCATTCAAGATAATCGCAGGACAGGAACGCGTGCATAGGCTGCGGCGCATGCGCTGCGGTCTGCCCGGGCAACTGGGTCATGGAAGGGATGAAGGCGAAGCCGAAAAAAACGCAGGTCGGCGATGCCGGCTGCAACCAGAGCGCGGCCGACTCGTGCCCGGTGCAGTGCATAAAGATAAAAAAGGCGTGATTGTGATGAACATTTTCGGCAGGAGAAAGGAAAGCAAAAAGGTTTTCATTTTGTCAGCGGTGGTAATAGCCGCGGCGATAGTGATATCGCTTGCCATCCTTTTCACCATCAAGCCCCCTCCAGCATCCAACGGGAACGGCGGAAACGACTACAACATTTCGCTCGACGACGATGCGGTTCTGGGTAGCGCTGATGCCAAGGTAACGATAGTCGAGTTCTCCGAATACCTCTGCCCGTTCTGCGGACGCTTCGCTAGGGACACGTTCCCTCAGATAAAGGCGAACTACATCGACACGGGCAAGGTGCGCTTCGTCTTCCGCGACTACATAGTCCATACCACGGCGCATCTCGCTTCCGAAGCGAGCGAGTGCGCACATGAGCAGGGGAATGATAAGTTCTGGGCCTACAACGAGAAGCTTTTCCAGAACCAGGGCGCGCTGACCAGCGACAATCTGAAGTCATACGCCAGCGAACTCGGCCTCGATACCGCGAAGTTCGACGCCTGCCTTGACTCGGGCAAATACGCCAGCGAAGTAGACAAGGACACGAGCGACGGCCGCTCATACGGAGTCACGGGCACGCCGACGTTCTTCATCAACGGCAAGAAACTCGTGGGCGCGCAGCCTTACGCTACTTTCCAGACGGAGATTGACGCTGCGCTGGCAGCATAAAAATTGGCGCAAGAATTTGATCTTCGGTTAGCGGGTCGTAATTGAAAAACGGGTGCAGCCAATACTTCCATCTTTCGCTTCTTTTTATCATCTTTCGCAGACTTCTTTCTTGGTTGCGAGCTCTTTCCATTCTTGTCATCTTTTGAAGGTACTCTTCTTGGCTGCGTATTGCTTTCAGTAAATTCATCTCGTTTTCAGGTGTTTTGCGAATTCTAATGCCATGGGTTTTCTCCAATCGTCCACGGTCATCTTCATTATAATGATCTATAGCCTGCATGAAACGGAGTATTTTTTTAATCTCTTCATTTTTGTATGCGCCAATCAAATAGCTTCTTTTTACATCCTCTACTTGGATTCCCGCCTTGTCAAGAGGCCCCCTCCAAATATCTTTGGTGTGTTCATATCTTTTCTTGTACTTGTCATGAAAAAGTGAAAAATAAATAAATGAACCAAATAATGCCATTGCGGTTGCATCTAATGTATACTTACCAAAATCGGACATGATTCTTACTGCAGCATGAAACTTTAAATTTTTATCACCGCTTGCCAATT